>NZ_LZHP01000017.1:0-10754 GCF_001690605.1 Gilliamella sp. Nev6-6
GTTATAAAAAAAAATATTATTGTATCAGTATTTATATGCATAATTTATTTTTCTCCAAAAATTGAACTCTGACTATCCGTTAAATTCTTCAATGCTAATGATTTCATAGAAATTGTTGGCCATATCATAGCGTAGCAGTACTGCTTTATCTCCACGCTTAAATTGATAAGTTTCGTCACTTCTAACTTGTAAAATTAATCCCGCTCCGCCATCTTCATAAATAGCTTCTCCTTTAATGTTATTTACAATACTGGATCGTATTTGAACAATTTGTCCTAATAATGATTTATGATCATGAGTTAAATTTAGTTTTGTGAAAATAGGGCGAATAGGTTTTATGACAAATGCAGTGAGGTAAATAGCGGTGATTAGTGAAATTACAAAAAAAACTGCTCCTATAATAAAATAAAGCAAAATATCATTATATAGCGGTAATATAAAGAATCGGAAACTAAAATAGCTAATTGACCATCCGAATAATGAAATTAAGGTAATAACTAATGTGAGCGGTACTTCATTAAAACCAAATTTCAATAATAAGCCACCAAATCCAGATGATGGTATATCGGTAGCTGTATCCTCTACGTTAATCGCTATATCTAAACAATCAACACTTAAAATGCCAATTGCGGCAGTTAACCAATACATAACGCAAAGTGTTAATAAGGCGCTAAAAATAACAACGGGAAAAGAAAAAAATATCCCCCAAAAAAGCTCCATTATATTTCCTTTATATTTTAAATAGTTATTACAATTTTCTAATTATTATATTTTTAACGGTTATTGTAACTAAAAAAAGTAAAACTTAAAAAACTTAATTAATTTGTTTTTCTTTTAACCTTGTTAAGATTGCTTCGGCACTTTGGTTGCTCGATTTTATTCCTGCCTCTTCAAGTTTACGATCAAGCGAATCTTGAGTTTCAGATCCCAATAATTCTTTTTTTGCTTCAATAGTGGCAGATGTTTTTTCTTGTCGTTTTTTTATTCGCTCAAGAGAGTCTAAGGCTGTTTGTAGTTTTGTTGTTGAATTTCCATAACGTTGAGCAATAGCAGATTGTGCCTTTTGCACACTTTCTGTTGCTTTTACAATATCTACTTGTTGTTTAAGATTACGGATATTAATTTCTGTTTGTAATATTGTTTGTCGTAGATTTTTTACGTTATCGGCAAAATAAGTTGCTTGCTCTTTATTAACTGTGTACTTCTTTTCAAGAACCGAAAGTTTTTCAGCGACTTCTAAGGCCAATTTTTCATTATTGCTTTCTAATGCTTTGATGGCATAATTTTCATACTCAGTTATTTCTACTTGAATTTTTTCAACTTCTTTATCGGCTAATTTTTGTTGCGCAAGTATGCTTGCTAACGATTCTTTAGCTTGTTTTAATTCAACGTCAGCATCGCGAATTTCTTGGTCTAATATACGTAGAGCTTGCGCATCAATAATCGCTTCGCCGGCTTCATTAACACTACCACGAAGCGCTGTAATAAGCTTTTTGAAGATAGCCATTGTTAATCTCCTTGTTAACTATTTTGATTCAATATTGTTAATGTTAATATAATGTTCATAAGCTTCGGTAGCTTTAATGACATTATCTGATAAAGTTTCTAATTCATAAATGATGTCGCTTAATAATGAAGACGCACTTAAAGCTCCGTACATAATATAATTTAATGCCCCATCTCCTGTTTTTTCAATTGCAATAGTCGATAGTGGGAATAGTTTTCTAGTACATAATATTTCTTCATTAAATTGATTTGTGTGTTTGACAATATCAACAGGCCAAAGTAGAGCCTCAATAATAATTTGTTGATTAGAAGCACTTAAAAATAGAGGTAGATCGCCATATTCATGCATGGTTATATGCAAACAAGCATCAACGCCATCGATGACATCAATAGTGGCAAAACCTTGCTTAGATAATTCTGAGTCACGCAAAGCTTGATAAAGATTTGTAATTGACCAAACTTCATTTTTTTTCATTTTATTGCTTTCCTGTATATTGTTAAAGCATGTGCTATTGTCTATAGGTAGGCGAAACTGTTTTTCAATTTCGAGTAACTGAGTTGCATTTTCAGGTAAAATCCAAACTTCTTTTTTTATTAGGCCTTGTTCACGCAAGCGTTTTCTATATTGTTGTTGGTAAAATGCAGAGCCTTTGGCCTCTTTTGTTTTTTTCATATGTTGATTTTGTGTTTATTTTAATTATCAATAGGGTTTATATTAACATAAAAACATCACATGTAAATATCACATGTAATAATTACATGTGATATTTATTTTCTATAACTTAACAATTATATTTTTATTATTAAATTTAGCTATATTGAGGAAATTTGCCTGCGTGAGATATTTGTTAATTAGTCAAAGTTAGATGAGCCAAATGTACATATTAGATGAAAATATCCTCTCTTTAAAAAAGGATATTTTCATTATTTATATTGTTAGTTAAAAATCAATATCCATACCTAACTGGAATGTCCTACCAGGTGAGGTGAACATTTCTAGATATTTATAGTTTGATGTTTTGTATAATTTATTGTTACTTAGATAATCCCAATATTTTTGGTCGGTAAGATTATAGATGCCACCGCTTAATTTTACATTCTTAGTGATATTGACATAACCAGTCAGATCCACAATGCCGTGTCCTGCAACTCTAAAATAATCATCTGTAGCGACTTTGATTGGTTTGCTGTCATTATTGTAAGTTTCACGAGCTGTATTTTCAGCTTTTTTGCCTTTTTGGAAGGTGGCAATTAATGCTAAACCATAGAAATTGAGCAGCAATGGGAAATTATTCAAGCGACATCACTTAGAGGTAAAAAACGTTTAATTTATATTCACATTCCTTTTTGCGATATTCATTGTCAGTTTTGTGGTTTTTATCAAAACCCATTACGGAAGTTTAATACTGAAAACTATATCGATTATTTAT
The DNA here is from genome assembly GCF_001690605.1 of Gilliamella sp. Nev6-6. Taxonomy (NCBI): domain Bacteria; kingdom Pseudomonadati; phylum Pseudomonadota; class Gammaproteobacteria; order Orbales; family Orbaceae; genus Gilliamella; species Gilliamella sp. Nev6-6. Next base: position 2,937 of record NZ_LZHP01000017.1, read on the forward strand.
TAAAAGAAATATCGCTTGAAATAGATAATAAAGCGATGCAATCTGCTCCAATTCATGCCATTTATTTTGGTGGAGGCACACCTTCGGCTTTGGCTAGTGGGCAAATAGCCAGAGTAATTCGTTATTTTAAACAGCACGCTCCTTTGGCACCTGATTGTGAAATTACGATTGAAGGGCGCATTTCTGATTTTGATGATGAACGTGTTGATAGCTATATTCAAGCTGGTGTTAATCGTTTTTCTATAGGTGTACAAACCTTTAATACTCAAATTAGACAAAGGTTAGGGCGAGCATCAACTGAAGAACAAATCATTAAAAACTTTGAACGCATAGCTGCACGAGATAGTGTTGCTTTAGTGTGTGATTTAATGTTTGGTTTACCCGATCAAACCCCTCAAACATGGCAACGAGATCTAGATATTGCTAATAATTTGCCATTAGATGGCATTGATCTTTATCCCCTTAATTTATTGCCTACAACACCACTTGCTAAAGGTGTTGAAAATAAACGTATTGAAATACCGTCTGTCACTGATAAGTGTCGTTTTTATCATCAAGGTGCTGAATTTTTTGCTAAACAAGGTTGGGTTCATTTAACTAATGCACATTGGGCTAAAACTAGCCGTGAACGAAATTTATATAATTTTTTAATTAAACAAGGTTCGAATTTCTTTGCTTTCGGCTCTTGTGCTGGTGGGCGGTTAGGTGGTCAATCTTTTATGATCCATCGAGATTTAAATCAGTATTACACCCAATTAGATCAAGGTAAAAAGCCAATTATGATGTTAACAGGTAAACCATTAATAGGTGAATGGTTATATCAATTACAAGCAGGTATTGAAAAAGGGCGAATTGATTTGACGCAATTAACACAGCACTATCAATTGTTTGAACCATTAATCAATCAATGGCATCAAGTAGGGCTTCTACAAAATACAGATCATTGCCTGCTTTTGACATTATCTGGGCGATTTTGGTCAAGCAATATCTTGCAAGCTTTACAGCAGTTATTATTACAACTCAATAATCCAGAATATATTGAATTACAACAAAAAATGGCGCAAGAAAAACGAACGACTGGTAGCCAACAAATGATGTCTCATTCCGCTATTAAGCAAGCAAAAGATCCACATTAAAACTTCGTAATTAAAGGATATTATTATGACAGATAAACTAAACCATTTAGCTAATTTAGCTGCATATATGCAAACCCACCCCGAGGAAGTATTAGAAAAGATTGCTCAAGATCATCATGTTACATTGACGCAAGTCATTCAGGCTTTACCCAGAGCAAAAATTGTCGATGGCAGCCATTTTGATACCATTTGGGAAGAAGTAGCAACTTGGGGAGAAGTATTGTTTTTAATCCATACGGGGGATGTTATTGCTGAAATTTCTGGTGAGTTACCCTTAGGGACGCATAGCCATAAATATTTTAATTTACGACACCAAAAAGGTTTAAGTGGCCATATCAAGGCGGAGCATTGCCAATACATTGCTTTTATTGAACGTAAATTTATGAAGATGTCTACTGCGTCGATGATATTTCTTAATCATATGGGACAAGCGATGTTTAAAATTTTTGCTGGTCGTGACGAAAAACATCAACTTAAAGCAGAACAGCTAGAAAAATTCAGAGCATTAGCTAATCGGATTAATTAACTTTAAAATGTTAATACAATGAAAACACTATTAATCTTTGGCGTCAGCCCTAAACAAGGAACTGGTTATCAAGTTTTACAACTAGTTAAACAAAACCATCCAGATTGGCGTTGTATTACATTAGCTCGTGATAATACTTTTGCTAAGCAATTAGTCAATCAAGGCATTGAAACCTATGTCGGTGATGCAACTGATCGCGTGCTGGTTAAACAACTTTGTGATTTAGCTGGTACTGATTCAACAATTGTTTCAACCTTAGGTGGGGAAACTGGGAATTATCAGGCTCAGCGTATTATTATTGATTGTGCTGAGCAAACAGGCATAAAACAGATGGTTTTAGTCACTTCATTAGGGTGTGGTGACTCATGGGCAACTTTATCTGCGAGAGCAAAACAGGCTTTTGGTCATGCAGTACGAGAAAAATCGTTAGCTGAAACTTGGTTACAAACCAGTAAATTAAATTTTTTAATTTTAAGGCCTGGAGGTTTGCGTGATGGTGAAATGACTCAAAATGCCCAATGCTATTATCAACAAGAAGTACATGGGTTTATTCATCGCATTGATTTAGCAAAAATAATTATTGATAAAATCGCTAATCACGAATTTGGTAATTGTGCTTATAGTGTTGTTGACCCTAGTTTAACAGTAACTTATTAATTAGCTAAATAATATGAGTAATTCAAAATATAAAAGAGGTTAATGGGTGCAAAACAATCGTCATCGCTCATTGTTATGGGGTTTAATTGGTCTACTATTGGTGCTTATTCTATTTTCGGCTAATTCTGGCGCATTAAATTTATCCATTACCCATTTAATTAACCTACAATTTGACGATCAGTTATGGCATATTTGGCTCAATGTCCGTATGCCTCGCATTATGTTAGCTGTTGTTGTTGGTATGGCTTTAGCTAGTTCTGGTGCGGTAATGCAAGGGTTGTTTAGAAATCCATTAGCCGATTCCGGCCTATTGGGCATTAGTAGTGGTGCTGCTTTAATGGTAGGACTATCTATTTTATTTCCTGCAATATTTCCATCTATTATGATGCTTTACGGTAAAATGTTTGCTGCTTTTGCAGGTAGCTTGCTGATTTGTTTGTTAATTTATATTTATAGCTTAAATTCACAATGTAACTTAGCAAAAATGGTTTTGTTAGGCGTGGCCATAAATGCCATTATTGGCGCAATAATGGGGTGCTTGAGCTATATTGGTGATGAGATCCAATTGCGTCAGCTCTCATTATGGTCAATGGGCAATTTAGGTAAAGGTTCGTGGGATTTGGTTTTAGTTGCGGTATCACTCATTTTTCCCGCTTTACTTGGTATTTTTAAGTTATCGCATGCACTGAATCTTCTTCAACTTGGCGATGAAGATGCTCATTATTTGGGCATCAATGTGCAACGAATAAAACGATACCTATTATTACTCTGTGCAGTACTAATTGGTACCTCAGTTGCAGTTAGTGGCATAATCGCTTTTGTTGGCTTAGTTGTTCCTCACATGATTCGATTACAAATGGGAGCTAATCATCGATGGTTATTACCGGCCTCTGCGTTGGGTGGCGCTTGTTTATTATTATTGGCGGATACTTTTGCCCGAACGTTAGTTGCTCCTACTGAAATTCCAGTTGGGCTATTTACTAGTTTAATTGGTGGGCCTTATTTTCTATGGTTAATTTTAAGACATAAATAATAAATGGAATCTAATGATGCTAACTGCTCAACATTTAACTTTTAATTATGCAAATCACACTTTAATTAATGATATCTCTTTAACTATAGAAGTGGGCAAAATTACCATTATTATTGGACCTAATGGTGCAGGAAAATCAACACTATTGCGTTTGTTAACAGGTTACCAAAAGCCATCATCAGGAGAGTGTTATTTATTAAATAAACCGTTGTCAAAATGGTCAGAAAAGCAATTATCTAAAATTCGCACGGTAATGCTACAACATAACCAATTGACGTTTCCTTTTAAAGTAAAAGAGGTCGTCGCTATGGGGCGTTCGCCATATGGAAAAACTGATTTTGATATAGCAATAGAACAATCTATGCAGCAAACAGATTGTTTAAAACTAGCAAATCGAGATTATCGTAACTTATCTGGAGGAGAACAACAGCGCGTGCAGTTAGCTAGAGTTTTAGCACAGTTGTGGCAAGTACAGTCAACTGAAAAACTGCTCTTTTTAGATGAGCCTACTTCGGCACTTGATTTATATCACCAGCAACAAACCTTAAGATTATTAAAGAAACTGGCTTGCGAACAACAATTAGCCGTATGCTGTGTTTTGCATGATCTCAATTTAGCTGCATTATATGCTGATAAGATCTTATTAATTAATCAAGGAAAACTTGTTAAACAAGGTATACCTAAAGATGTTTTAACCTCAGAAAATATTAACCGTTGGTATAAGGTAGAATTAGGGATTTATCCTCATCCAGATAATGCTTGTGTACCTCAAATTTATTTAATGCGTTAAACAAAATAAATAAACTCTAATTGGTTACTCCATTTTAAGCTAAATTCAGTATATAATTTGAAAAAACAACAAATGGGGGGCGGTTATGACTAATCAAAATAGTACCAGTTCTATTTCTGTTTCACATCTCTTAGATGCTAAACCGGCTTTTAGTTGCCAGCTAGATGGTAAAGGCAAAGCAATGCCACTTAATGAACAAAGTGTTCCTTCGATTTCGCAGCCATTTTGGATTCATCTAGATTTTGCTAAGCAAGAAACCATTAATTGGATTAATACCACCCATTTAGTTCCTGATTTGATCAAAAATGAATTGATAAAGTCCAACCAAATATCTAAAGAAATTCGTTTTGAGTCGGGGATTTTAGTGGTTTTAAAAGGGGTGAATTTTATTCCAAATGAACTTCCAGATCCAATTGTGACTTTCCGCTTTTATATCACTGATAACATGATTATTTCAACTCGGCATCAGAAAATTGACGCGATTTTTCAGCTACAAGACAATTTAGATAAAGGCATTGGGCCTGTGGATGTTGCTGATTGGTTAATTCAAATATCTGATTTAATTAGTGATCAAGTGAATTTATCTTTTAATAGTACTCATAATAAAATCATCAGGCTAGAAGATTTAGTTCTTAACCAACGGATATTTTCATATAAAGAAATAGGTCGTGTACGTAAACAATTGATCGTTTTACGTCGGTTGTTATCACCGCAACGTGATATTTTTGTAAAAATTTCGACTGAAAGAATTTCATGGATTGATGATAACGATCGTCAACGATTACACGATATTTCCAATCAGCAAAACCATTATGTATCTGACATAGATAGCTGTTTATTGCGGTTAGCTTCAATAATGGAGCAAATTAATAGTTTCTTGGCCGAATCAACCAATAAAAGAATTTACTTAATGTCACTATTTACCATTATATTTACGCCGATTACCTTTTTAACTAGTTTACTTGGCGTCAATTTAGCGGGTATTCCTTTTAGCCAACAAGAATGGTCTTTTGTTGGGTTAATATTACTGCTTGTTGTTATTTGTATTGCTTCGGCTATTTGGCTTAAATATAAAAAGTGGTGGTAATTGTGGTCGCATTTTTACAAAAAATGGACAAAAGGTTATGATTGTTTATATAGTTAGTGATAAGGATATTATTAAGCCTTTATTTAACAACCAGCAAAAAACTAATTGCGAAAAGTTAATTTGTTTTGTTTGCGTTTTTTTACCAAGCTGGGGTTTGTGTAATTTTCTATTGATGAATGTGGCTACATTGTTGGACTATACATTAGATACTCTCCTTTATGAAGCGTATATTGCTTGAAATATTTAATGAATAATCATTGTTATGCGATCAAATCATTCTTATCGTTTATTTATTGCTGAAAAACCCAGCTTAGCTAGAGCTATTGCTGATGTATTGCCTAAACCTCACCAAAAAGGCAATGGTTTTATTAAAGCAAGTAATGGTGATATTGTTAGCTGGTGTATTGGTCATCTTTTAGAGCAAGCTACACCAGAAATTTATGATCCTAAATATAAAAAATGGGTGATGAGTGATTTACCTATAGTGCCTGAAAAATGGATCTTAATGCCAAAAGACAATACAAAAAAACAATTTAATATTTTGGTCGATCTAATTAACGCTGCCGATCAAATTGTACATGCAGGTGACCCCGATAGAGAAGGGCAATTATTGGTGGATGAAGTCTTAAATTATTGCCAATTACCGCCGAGCAAACGCAAAGCTATACAGCGATGTTTAATTAGTGATTTAAATGCGAGTGCTGTTGAAAAATCATTGCAACAATTACGTAATAACCAAGATTTTATTCCTTTATCAACCTCTGCATTGGCAAGAGCTCGAGCGGATTGGCTTTATGGCATTAATATGAGCCGGCTGTGCACTATTGTTGGACAAAAAAACGGTTATCGAGGTGTATTATCAATTGGGCGAGTACAAACACCTATTTTAGGGTTAGTGGTTAGGCGTGATTTAGAGATAGCACAATTTGTACCTAAACCTTTTTATGAAGTGTTTGCTGTATTGCAAACCAAAGACAATGAAACATTTAAGGCAAAATGGCAACCAAGCGAAGCCTGTGCACCTTATCAAGATGAAGAAGGGCGAGTATTAGTCAAAAAGTTGGCTGAAAATGTTTGTCAACGCATAAAAGGTAAACCAGGAACAATTGATAAAGTTAGCAACAAAAAGAAAGAGTTGGCGCCTCCCATGCCATTTAATTTATCGGCACTGCAAATTGAAATGGCTAGGAAAAATGGATTAAGTGCGCAAGATGTACTCGACATTTGTCAATCGTTATATGAAAAGCACAAATTAATTACTTATCCAAGATCAGATTGTCGCTTTCTACCTGAAGATCATTTAAAACAAATTATGGGCGTTAAGTCTGCTATTGAAAATAATTGCCCTGAGCTTGAAACTGCCATTGACCAGGCAAATTTTACTTTGCGTTCCAAAGCTTGGAATAATAAAAAAGTCGAAGCACATCATGCTATTATCCCAACATTACGCAAAACTAAAATGACAAATTTGAGCGATAACGAAAAGGCAGTTTATCAAGTTATTGCAACGCAATATTTAGCACAATTTTATCCTGCTTACAAATATGCCGAATTGCAAATTGATGTTGATATTCAAGGCGGGAAATTTATTGCTAAAGCAAACCAAATGCTTGATGAGGGTTGGAAGATTCTATTTAGGAATAAAAACTACCAAACTGATGCAGATGATAATGAAACCAATGGGTTATTAACTAAATTGGTTAAAAAGGGTGAAACTGTGCAATGTGTTGATACTGAATTGCTGAGCAAAGAAACCCAGCCACCAAGAGCCTTTACCGATGCCACATTATTATCGGCTATGACGGGTATTGCCCGATTTGTTAAAGATCCAGAAATAAAAAAAATATTGCGCGAAACGGATGGATTAGGCACCGAAGCAACGAGAGCTGGTATTATCGAATTGTTATTTAAACGCCAGTTTTTGACTCGTCAAGGTAAAACAATACGTTCAACTGACGTGGGTAAAAATCTGATTTTATCATTACCTGATATCATGTCGATGCCCGACATGACAGCACATTGGGAATTACAATTAGATGAAATTAGCAAAAAAGAGTTTTCATACCAGCAATTTATGCACCAACTCAATTTATCACTACTAGAGCTTGTTAATCAGTTAAAAAATGCGCGATTGAATATTAGATCTTAGTGTCGCTATCATCATCAAAATAGAATGAAATGCTCGATTTATATCTTTTTAACAACTTAGCGCAAGCGAAGAGAGTAACCGAAGAAGGGGTAATGATTTATAACACGGAAAGACCGCATGGAACATTGAAGAACATGGCGTCAATTGAATGTAAAACACTAAAACAAGTAACTTAATTTTCTACGTCAGTTGTGTACTAAGTTTGAGGAGGTATTTACACATTTACGCCAAGCGTAACAACCTGACGCATATGTATTGATTTTTCAAAATAAGTAAAAAATAACAAAAATAGACTAAAAAAAGGTTACATAGAATAAAAAATAATCTTATCTTAGCTAAAAAATACCTTTATTTTTCGGTTTTTTAATACTTTCTAAAGGAATTTAGGTAAATATCATGGAGCTTGCTGTTAGTCGTATTGCTTTAATCATCAATCGCTT